>NZ_CP020881.1 GCF_002157855.1 Sutcliffiella horikoshii
TTGAAAATTGGTTATGCACGTGTAAGTACACAAGATCAGTCATTGGATCTGCAGATGGATGCTTTAGAGAAATTTGGATGCAATGAAATTTACCAAGAGAAGCAATCCGGTGCAAAAGATAATCGAATAGAACTTTCCCTTGCCCTTCGGACTTTGAGGGCTGGCGACACCTTGGTGGTGTATAAATTGGACCGATTAGCCAGGTCGACAAAACGCTTAATTGAAATTTCTGATTTACTCAGTGAGAAAAAGGTAGAATTTGTTAGCATTCAAGATAACTTAGACACTGGAACCGCAGCTGGTAAAGCTATGTTCGGAATGTTGTCTGTATTAGCTGAGTTTGAGAGAGATATTATCCGTGAACGAACCATGGCTGGATTAAGAGCAGCAAGAGCAAGAGGAAGAAAAGGAGGAAGGCCAAAAGTCAGCGAAAAAAAGCTTAGTCATGCACTAACTTTGTATCAATCACGTTCTATGTCTATACGTGAGATTGAAAAAATGTCAGGTGTTTCTGCATCCACGCTGTATAGAGCACTTAAAAAGTAAAAAGCAATATAGTATAAGATTATCCTTTATTATCGTACCAAAAAGATGACTTAGTGAAAAAATAGGACAACAGGCACAAAAATTAGTCAAATTTTCGTAATATGTTGCACTTAGCACAACAAAATGGTACAAAAACGTTTTCTCCTATGCTACTATGATATTAACCTATCATACATGTTCCTGACCTTAATGGCCTGAACGTGTCTCAGGTAGGGAAAGGGAGAATCCGAGTCTTAAGCCGTGGGAAGTTTAAGAGTCGGAAGAGCGTTACTTCCAGTGAACTTCTAAGCAAATGGACGTTTTTTCATAACGTTTAACGTATTCAAACATCATTTTTTAGTTTGTAAGTATAAGTGGAAAGAGAAAGCTCCGGGCGTGGGAACCTGGAGCTTTTTTACGTTTATGTATAGCATTATTCGGTAAAAGACATAATAAAATAAAAGGAAGGCGTGTGGGAAGCGATTTTAAATGGTCATTTAACGTCCGAGTGTCTTAGGGGACACGATCGCGAGCGCCTTCCTTCAAAGGGTCCAGTGGCTAAGTATTAACGGCGGTGGGAATTCACTTAGTCGTCGTTAATACTCGATAAAGCAAGAGGAGGAAGCGTCCAACTGAGGTTACCCAGTCCAACGCCGTTCTCCACTTGACTTCATGAGTAGTAACGAACTTCCAAGCTTTTTTCAGCTTTTTCATTCGAAACATCATTCCTTTGCAAGTATAAGTGGAGACCATTCCTAGGACGTTAATTTATTATATCAGTTTTTTTTCCAATAACCGCTACTTACAAAAAAAGAATTGCGAAAACTAGTACAAAAGTGGGCATTTCCTCAAAAAATGTTCCGCTTTCTTATTTTGTCTGCAGCAAGGACTTTTTCTCCCTCCAGATCACCAATAAATTGCTCTATGACCTTACAATTTACATTGCCTGTAACATATCCAAAAACTTTTGTACTACCACTGCATCCCCCTTTAAAACCACACATGAATCCCACATACCCCTTCTTCATGCGCTGTATATACTCACCTTCTATTGCTTCACCGGGTCTTACCTGGAGACTGCTACTTTTTCAGAAAGTGTCTTTTGGTTGCTAATTTGGGTCTTATAACATGAAAAACGTGTGTTTTTCTGGATTCCACTGAATAAAGAAACCAGTAAAAGAAGAAATAAACGTTTATTTCTTCTTTTATGAACCCTTACTAAAATCATATAACTTCTTATGTTATAATTATATTAAATCAAGCTTATAATAAAGAGATCACTGCGACTTAGTTGCTGTGGGCGAACGAAAATAAATCCACCCGGCCTTTACTTGCCAGCGTTAGACGGGTGGATTAATAATCAAAAAAAGAAATAAAAGGAGGAACGTTTATTTTTCTTAAATCTTTGGCTCCATTTCATCTAACAGCCTTAACACTTTTTTTAGGTCATTACTTGCTGCGTCCTTTGTATACGCACTGTCCTCTTCCAACATCCCTATGATACTAGTGATTTTTAACTTAATATAAAGTATTTGGGATTTGTCTTCCCACATATTAATCGCTCCTTCTATCTTTTAACTATCTCAACAATTATTATTACTTACTTTTATTAAACCAGGATAATACATTTCTAAATCTTTTCCTTTTATACTTTTCTAGTTCCCCTTTCAAAACCGCATAGTCCTGATAAACTTTTTCTAATTTAAAGTTCATTGTTCTTTTAATTTCATTTAAATCATCAGCTACAAAGTTTGTTTCATTAGTGACCCAGAACACTTTTTCTTCTAGAAATAAGAGTTGTTTAACCCTTTCTTCGAACTTTATACACAAATCAGAGTATTGTTTTTGTAAACAGATATCTAAGCATTTTCCAAGTTCTTCTTTTAGGTATTCCTCTGCCTCTTTAATAAAATCAGAATAATAACTTTCTAGTGAATATTTTGTTTCCCTTATTGTCTCTTGGAACATTTGTCTAAAAGTATATTCTCTTTCTTTTAATTGTTTAATCAACATTTCTTTTAGATAGCTTAGAACTCTCATTTCACTCTCTGATAAACCATTTATATAACTCTCATTTATCCATGAAAATGAATTTTTATATAGAGTGTTATCATCCAAATGGTCTAAAGAATCATTGTAAACCTTACTACTATTATACTTAGGCTTTAATTCATTAATGATGAAAGTTTCCAACATGTCCAAATCCACTTGATTTTTTATTAACCAAATCTTTACATAAAAAAATTCTCCAGCAAACTCTTTGGTATGTGTTGACTCTCTTATATGAGCAGATATTCTCGTTTTTATCTCCGTTGATTTTCCTGCGTAAAGAGATTCGTTTAAATTAGAATAAAAGCAATACAAACCTTTTATTCCATATGGGAAATTACTATTTAAATGCTTATAATAGTCTTTCACTTTAAATTCTAAATCTGGATCTGGTGTTTTGATTTGGAAGATCATGTACATTCCTCATTTCATTAGGCTATAAAACTAGCATTCCCAACGTTCTGAGGAGTATACATTTTACCTGTTTCTATTGTTTTCATAGTCTTATAGTCAGTATTATTAAAAAAATATAATTATTGCTGAGTCTAAAGTTCTTGTTCTAATTTTCACCCATCTTGTGTCCACACATTGATTACTCCTTATTTTAAACCTCCTCTAAATTACTCTACTTGAATACAAAATAACACCCTCTTGTGAAACAAGAGGGTGTTATAGCACGAAAATAGTTCCACTTGGTCTTCATTTGCCAGTTTATAAAGACGAATGGACTTGATATAAACAAGGAAAGAAGAAAAGGAAGAAACGTTTATTTCTTCTGAAATACTTCCCTTCCTTCATTTCCTCTCTATATATTATTGAAGTTCTAAGTCGAAGTTATAAAAACATGGAGAATAATAAATGTGCTATTTTACAATCCTCAATCCCTTAATGTCCTTAATAATTACCACCGTCTCGCTGAAAAGAGATTTAGTATGAGAAGATTCTAATCACCGCCACCACAACTAGCAGAGCCACAACTTCCACCACTATCATTACTATCAGCTATGCCGGTTTCACTATCATGCCACATCATATCATTGAATTCACCTTGATAAAAATATGAAAAATACAAGAAGGGTAATACATAGTCATTTTCTTTTTGTCTTTGCTTTATGGTATTTAAATTCAGTGCTGTCATTTTTCTTATATCTTCTTTCAATTCAACAATTAGTTGAGTAATTAAATATGAATCTTGATTGCTACAGAAATATCTGTCTCGAATATCATTGATAGAAGATTGATCAATCCATTTAATAAATTCCTTTGATAAAGGAGTCTTGAAGAACTTTTTGTTTAAATATTCGTTTTCCGGCAGTATCTTAAAGATTTTCGAATATATCCAGTCAAAAAAGGCTCTTTCGTCAGTGTAAGCAAAATAATAAACATTCAAAGGATCATTAGGATTTTTGGGAGTATGGTGTATATATTCTCCGTTATAAATATTGCTGAATTTGCAATATTCTTTTGTAGAAAGTATCATTTCGTGCCATATTTCATCTGCAAATTTACTGTACAAACTCACATTTTTTAATATTTTTGTAAGTACAAAGAAACGCTTTAATTCTAATAAACTCCACTCAAAATAGTTATCATTAATATTATTTTTTTGTATAATTCTTTCTTTTATTTGATTGATGAATTGTTCTTCAATTGCGTTATTCAAAAGTGTTACTACAGTCAAATATATGTTTATGTTTACTAAACCTAAATTTTCAGGTGGCCTATTATTAAACTTGAAATCGTTTCTTGGTGAATGATTTAACTTCATAAGTAATATTGCAAATAAAATAATAGAAACAAAAATAAGAATTGAAGCAATAATTATTATGTATTTAGGTTCCATAAATGTTCCTTCTCTCTCATTTTTAAACACTAAAACACATAGCTTATACTATGTGTTTTAGTGTTTAATTTAAATGTCTTTTTTGTTAAAAGTATAGAAGGTAATTCCTAAAAAAAGACTAGAATAAAGTATTACCGCAATTAGTGAAAAATACATACTTATGTTGTCATTGTCAAAATTATAAGTCATAAATTGTGTTAGATTCATATTTGGAAACAATGTATATTTCCCCCAAGAAAAATTGTTGATCCAGGTAGTTAAAAATCCCGATCCAAATAATAATAATAAGGTTAATACTAAGGCGATTGTGTTGCTTCTAAATAAAGTCGATATCATAAATGTTATTGTACAAATTACAATTATGTCGAGCGATTTCAAACAGAAATATTTTAATATGTTTGGTATTAAAAGTTGTTGTTCGTAACCAGTGTTTGTAGCAATTATGACAGATGAATTAAAATCACCTATTCCAAAAAGGAATGCTCCTACAATAATGGATGTAATTATGAGACATAGATATAGTGAAAACATAAATATAATCATGGAGCAATATTTCGAAAGCAATATTTTCCATCTTTTAAAGGGTTTAGTTAATAATGTTTTAATAGTACCTTTAGCAAATTCATTAGATACTATTTCACTAGCAAGTATAATAGTAAAGAGAGAAATAACTGAAGAGAATTTAAGAGCTTGCATAACAAAAGTCCAATTATTCTTTTCATAAGGATTTGTATTACTACTAAGGTAATATTCAAGGTTATTAATGTGTTTCACTTGATCTTCCTTAACACCTATTGGCATCTCTGGGTTATCATCAATAAATTCTTGAGTTTCCTTTATTTCGTTTTCTAATTGATCTTTCCAATTTTCTTCTGATGTTGCAGAATCAATATATTTACTCATTAAGCCAATTCCTATTACAATAGCTAATATCATTAAATAAAAAATTAAGTTTCTAGGGCTCTTGTGAATTTTTTTTAATTCATTTTTAATTAACTTAACAGTTACATTCATGAGAATAATCCTTTATTGGTTAATAATTTCCATATATTTTGTTTCTAGCTTTTTGTCATGAATATTTACCTCAAATATATCAACAGCGTTACTTGAGAGAAGATGTATAACTTTTGGAATTTCTTGTTTGTATAAATTCAGTACGATATTGCTATTTTCAATGGATTCAATTATTGGATATTTACTTGTACTTAAATATTTACTTGCACTCTTTACATTTTCCAAATAAAATGTGACATTTAGTTTGTTTTCCTTATTTTGCTCTGTCAATTCGCTAACATTTAAAACTCTCTTAATTTCTCCCTTTTTCACCACAGCAACTCTATCACACATCAGTTCCATTTCACTTAAGAGATGGCTTGAGACTAGCACGGAGGCTCCTTTATTCACAAGAGCTCGCAAAAATGTACGGAGCTCCTTTATTCCTTCGGGATCTAAACCATTCGTTGGCTCATCTAAAATTAATAAAACTGGATTATTTAGAAGAGCTTGTGCTATACCAAGGCGTTGTTTCATTCCTAAAGAATAGTTTTTAACCTTTTTATTTGCAGCCTCTAGTAGATTAACGTCTTTTAGAAGTTGAGTAATTGTTTGTTTATCGACTGATTCTCTACTCATAGTAGAAAAATAAATTAAGTTTTCATAACCGGTCATAAAATCATACAGAACAGGATTTTCAACTATTACTCCAACATGACTCATTGCATTTTCGAATGATGAACCTATTTCGTATCCATTAATAGACACTTCCCCAGAGTCTTTGCTTATTAGTCCCACTAGTATGCGAATAAGAGTGGTTTTACCAGCTCCGTTAGGTCCTAATAAACCCATAATTTCTCCTTTATTAATAGATAAGGATAAATCATTTATTATTTTTTTTCCTTGTACTGTCTTAGACACATTCTTAACTTCTAAAATTTTTTGTTGTTTCATATACTTTCCCCATATTTTAATTGTAATTTAGGCTGCTTCTTTTCTATTAACGTTATTTGGTGTTTTGAATAACGTTTTATTAAAGCATCTTTCACAATACCAAAGAAGAGATTAGTGGATAAATATAACAATATCCCCCCATAAGTATGGATCCTAAGTAACAGATTAATACTGATAATATTAAACACACTAACCAAATCTTCCAGTTGTTTATTATTCCACTAATATAAAAGCTTATAATTGTTAAAACAAAAAATACAATTGGGAAAACATAGTATTTGTCAGGGTTTCCTAATGTCAACCACATGAATTTTTCCTCATGAATATTAGAGGCATCACTTATGGTACGATACCAACTATAAAATACAACCAATTGGAAAATTAAACTTAAACATCCAGTCAGAGAAAATGAGTTTATGTGATAATAGTTTTTAAGAGAATTGATTTCCTCTTTAATATCTGTACTTAGTTTTTCATCTTTCAAATTTAATCTATATTTTTGTTCTAGCTTCTCAAACTTGTTTTTTAATAGTACTTTCTTTTTATTACTCACGTCATCTTTGAACGTTAATGGAGTAATAGCAAGTTTTATAAATAGTGTAATAACTATTATTGTTAAACCGTAATTTTTTAAAGGAATTACTAGAAGCTCCATAAAGAACAGAAATAAATCTTTTAGAAAAAAAACAGAAAACATAATTATGGTTAAAATAAGTAAATTTTTTAAGGGTATCTTTTTCATTCACATTCATCCAATAATATTTTTTTTAAATATTTTTTACTTACTAAAGCTGAATTTCCACTTGAAAAAATCGCTTCATATGTATCGCCTTTTACAAATTGTAATTCTAGAATAGAATTTTTATTTATAATAAAGGATTTGTGCACTCTAATAAAACAGTCGGGAAGAATAATCTCTAGATTTTTTAATGATTCTCTAAATTGATATTCTTTGTCAGATGTCTGCATACTAACTAAACCGTTAAAACTTTCAAAAAAATGAATCTGTTTGTATTCAACAAAAACAATGGCTGATCTTGTCTTAACTATAATCTTATTATTTAAAGTATTTAGTTCCATAAAGTAAAACTTTCCCCCCAAAACCATTAAACTAAAGAGTTCTTAATCGGTGTTGATGAAAAGGTAAAATAGACTAACTAATGAAAGAACATTTTCATCCATAGTATGTATCCGAAAAACATATTTATCTGTAAGTGGATTTTTGTCTGCTGGTACTGCTTCAGCTAATATATTGTTATTAATATAAAATACAGCGTTGCGGCCTTTTACTTTTATTTTGTAAAAATTACCTCGTGTTGTATACTCAAATTCCTTTAATGAATTAGCCTTTATTAAATTGGTATTCTTCACTTCGCAACTGTATTTCTCCTTGTTATAGATATATTCCATATCCCAGGTTTGCTTAGAAAACCAATTAGGGTGTGCTTTTAAATCAGTAAGAACTTCTCCATTCTCATCTGTTGCAACAACATTTAGAATAGCAGTAGGTAATTCATAGATAGATATTATATCCATAGCTTTTTCTGTTTTACTTTTCAAGTAACGCTGAATGTGACCTATTACCTGCCTATTTTCATCTAATATCGGAATAGGTTTTTTGGATTTTCTATGCATTGGTAGTTTAATATATAGCTCTCTCAATTAAGTTGCCTCCAATTATGTAGCTAAATCATCAGAATTATCCACGAAAGATCAATTGCTAGTTCTTGTACCAGTTTATTAGACACATAAACTTCAATAAATGAACTGATAATTAGAATAGCAATAATTATTGGGTAGGTCTTTTTAAAGAAATTTAAATAGAATGACTTAACATTAGTTTTATCCTGTTTTCCTTTAATTATTGAAATGATTAATTTGAACTGATTGATTGTAAATAAGAACATTATTATTGAACATGCTAGTTCTCCTATTCCGTGAAAAGAAAATGTAAAAAAATACACTAGTGGATTTATACCACTCATTTTGGCTGCTACTCCGATACTAAACCAAAAATAAAAAGAAAAAAGAATGGGGAGTGCAAAAACAGAGAATAGTAAGCAAAAAGAAATGATAAAAAGATTATTCAAAAATATAAACTGTAAGTCTTTAAATTTAAGAGAATAAATTTCTAAATTCGCTACTTTGTGTTCCTCTGTAATTAAATATCCTAGTGAAATTAGTAAAAATGCAATGAAGATTAATATTATAGTTATTTTTTTTGTATCCAGCATATTAAGCATTTACCGGGGTGAATTTTCTATGTGTTAGAGCAATATCTACTAAGCTATAAAGTATTATTATTGGTAATAAAATTATCCCGATCACAATAAGAATAGAAACCCAAGAAATTAAATATCCAAAAATCAACATAATACCTTTCTTCGTATTTCCATAATATATTTGGCCTAACCCAGGAAGTATTAGGTTTAGAATTAAACCTAATAATACGTTCTTTTTTTTCATTTTTAAAACCTCCTAAAATTGTCATAACTTATTATAATTTACATCATAAGCAAAAAACACCATTTTTTCCTAACCCAGGAAGTATTAGGTTTAGAATTAAACCTAATAATACGTTCTTTTTTTTCATTTTTAAAACCTCCTAAAATTGTCATAACTTATTATAATTTACATCATAAGCAAAAAACACCATTTTTTTATTATTTTTTACAAATTTACTTAAAAATTTACATTTTTTTTGCGTATCCAAGTTTAAATAACACTAAAAAAGATCTCACCTGATGGTGAGATCTTTTTTTTATGCCAAATTTCCGATGTCCCAAAGAGTTTTTACAACCATCGCAGCATTACCAATTGGAGTCACGGAAACAATGATATCAGCGATGTCAATGAATAACTTACCAATACCTGTCCAGCCATCAATTGCAGTTCCGTTAATAACTGCTCTAATTTTTCCACCAATTACATAAAATAATTCCTGAGCAGTTTTGAACTTACCAACTAATTTATCCTTAAAGTTTCTAAAAACGATGTTTGCTACTCCCCAAATAAAGTCTGTGACTTTTGAATAAGTTGGCTTAGATGCTACGAAAGTGTTATAAGCTAAATTCATTATAAATCCCCCTAAATTAATTTAAATTTAAATACTACTGAATAATATCAGTAAAATTGGCAAATTTAGGTGAAAATCAATGAAATATGTATTAATTTGGACAAAATATGGTTTATTAAGGATGAAATTAATAAAATTAACTTTTCTATTCAGTTAATAATTATATTTTTCACATTATGTAAAAAAACTCTGAAGACAGACACATGCCAAGCAAAGTATTAGAATTCTATAATATTTAATACACACAAGAACTTGGAGAATGAAACATTAGATTATCATAGGAAATCACCTTGCTAAACAAAACAAGCAACCCCAACAGCTTGCTTGTTTATTGTACTTCTTTACTCCTAAAAACAACCAAAAAACTCTTATAAGCATAAGAAAGCTAATTGTTAAATATCTTTCTACTTAATTTCTTTTAAATACTGCTCTAAAGCATCTTCAATTAGAAGGTAAATGTTTTTCTCCTTAAGTAAAGACTGCATTTTTAATTCTTTATGCAAATCAGTTCTTAAATCAAAGGAAACACGCTTTCTTTCAACCTTTTTTTCTTCTTTTATTTCAACGTTTGTTTCTTCTCCGACATTTTCATTAAGTACTTGTGTTGGAGTTACTTGTTTTTGACTACGCATTTTATTTTTAATGTCATTTACTTTGGACACGTGACATCAACTCCTCATAAAAATTTTCATATTGCGCTAGAGCACTTTTAAGTTCGTTATTTGAATTAAATCCATATAAAGATAATCTTCCAGTAGGTGCTTTTCTAGTAATTATCGTTTCAAAAATTTGTTCGGGATAATCTTCTGCTATTAACTCATTAAAGGCCTTAGCATCACTTCTTCTAACATCATTCATTGTACGTAAAATTCCCAGCACCTCAGTACCTCTATTCCCAAATTCTTGTGCACCATTTACTGAATCCATGAAGTTTGGGATGGCTGAATAACACCAGTTTGAGCATTCAAATAGTACAACTACATATTCACTGGCACACAAAGAATTTGTTGTTTGTTCACTCAAAGATGGTGGTGTATCAATAACGATAAAATCGTACTTATCTCTTACGGAATCCAATGTCTGATCCAATATTAAACTAGGATTTCCTTTAAAGGGAATAGTGGATCCATTATAGGTCTTTCCAGTATAGATCCATCGTGGAAAAGTAGCTAAAAAGTTATTTGCAGGTAATAGATCCAAATTACCGTTTATTGGTACAATAAACTCTTCTACGTTGTTTTGCTGCATCGCTTCCAACACAGATTTACCCATAAAATCATTTGATGGTTGTTCAGAAAGAAGCTCTGTTAAGTTTCCTTGTGAGTCCATATCAATTGCCAGAACTTTATATCCCTTTTGACTGATAAGGTATGCTAGGATTCCTGTAGTAGTGGATTTTCCGCATCCTCCTTTTTGTATCCCCATTGTAATTGTAACAGCCATAAACTACCCTCCATTCTTCTTTTAAACGTTTCTTCTTTTATTCTAATATTCATAATATCATATTTCTATATTTATCTTAAAACTCCTCTTAAGGTTGTTATAATTTTTCTCAACGACAAAAGAGCTTACATATAGGTAACCTTAAACTTTTACGGAAAGATATAATTAATAGTGAAAAAACAATCCACAAATGTCTTCTAATCAAAGATTAGTAACCCCAAAGATTGATTTTAATTAGATTGGAGATTTGTATGTATTTTTAAAGAGATTGCATCTACCATATTATAATATTTCTAACTTCCAACGTTTCTTCTTTTATTCCAATATTGTTTGTTTGTTAAATAGAAGAGCAGTTCTAAAAAACGGAACTGCTCTTCTATTTAACAGGTGATAATCTAACTGGATTTTAATCTAGCCAGTTATAAAATGGTACTCTTTCGGCTTTAGTTTGTTGAAGTTTTTGTTTCTTTATTTGCACTCTCTCTAGATCTTTCCGGAACTTTTTTTCTTTTCGTTGTTGTCTCTGCATTATGATACCGTTCAAGAAGTAAGTGGGGTAATCAATTATTACTTTCCCTTCTATGTTTGTTTCGTAATACATCTGTTTCAATTGTTCCTTTATCTCATATTCATCTAGCTGTAATTCATTATGTATACTTAATTCAACGATTGACTTTGCTACAGCTGAGTCTATTTTACAAGCTAACAAATGTTTAAAGAGTTTTGTTTCTTTTACAGAGGTTTTCTCTTCATCCATTAATAAATTATTTGTCTCATTAGTTATAGAGTTATTTAAAACATTATTAGAGTTATTTAAAACATTATTGCCTTCTATTTTTGAAAGGGTTACCCTTTCATTTTTAGAAGGGTGCACCCTTTCATTTTTAGAAGGGTCTACCCTTTCATTTTTAGAAGGGTTAGTTTTATGCAGTTTCAATGCAAAAAACTGTGCTTTAGAACCATAGTCCTTTTTCCAGTCTCGGCATTTTTCTAAAGGCTTTGTCTCCAGCTCTTTTTGATTCTGGGGATAGTCATAAACGATGATATTTACTGGTTTTGTCGTTTTACGAACACTATTACTATATTCTTGTAAATCTATTAATCCATATTCCCACAATGGGTGGATGTAGCTTCGGTATAAAGTTGAAACACTGCACCCTAACTTTTTAGCGACTTTCTCGAGAGAATAAGGAATAATATCATAGTCGGATTTTTCCCTGGCTTCTTCAGTTCGATCACACCAGGTATGGAATCGTAACCAACCACTGAATGCCTTTTCCCCCAATTTATTAATCCAGTCATCAGCGACTACATAATGTAATATGGGCAACCGTAATTCTTCTCTTTTCTTTTTTCCTTTAATAAACACAAAAACTCCTCCTATGTTATGGAAGAGTGAACACCAATATGCTATAATGCATTTAGAAATATAAAAAAATGCATAAATAAGCATAGAAGGTGAACAACCTTCCTTGTTTTCTCTAAGAAAGCCCCTTCCGTCGCCAAACTTTAGGGGTTTTTCTTATGTCTATTATTCTAGCAAACTTTGGATTATGTTGCTAGAAGGTGTAGAAATAAATAGATACCCCTGTTTTTTTCGACAAAATACGCTATTTTTTGATTAATTGGCGGATTTAATCCATGTCAGGTACCAAAGTACTCCAAACTTGGACATACCAAATTTTCTTTCGCTCCGAATAATCTATTTTCTCAATTTGATACCCTTCAAAAGACCCTCCTTTTTGTAGTAATGGCTGCATAACTTCTTCTATTAATTCTCTTATATCCTCAATATTTAAATTCAAAGGTATTCCGGTAACAGGAAAGACTAAATAATGAATCCAGAAGCTACCGTTACTAATAGATTTCAACCCTTGTCGCACAAATGTTGACCTCGTAATTTTCCCCTTTAAATATTGCTTTAAGGTAGATTTATCCTTTTTTAATCCCTCAATATCTTCTTTTAACAATTCGATATATTCCTTTTGCTTTTGTAATTTCGTGTTTAGTTCCATTACATTAAGATTAATCACAGAAATGACTTCACTCCCCTAAATAAATTCGTGTTACGTCCTCTCTGGAATGGCCTATTAAAAGGCTAGTTTCATAGCGTGCTTGCTTTTCACTCAAGCCTTGCGCAATGAAATACTCATATTGCTCCTTTGCAAATGCATGACGGAAACTATGAAAAGTAACTTCTACTCCTGGGGGCCGATCATTAGCCGAATCATATATTTTTTCTCGATGAATCCTAATAAAATCCTGAACTCGTTGAATAACTGTATGAGCTTTTTCAGTAGGGGTTACAAATAACTTGTGACCACGAGGCACCAGTTCAATAGTAGCTTTCAGGAGGCCTCTAGCTTCTTTTCTAAGGGGGATTTTCCTTACAAGCCCTCCTTTACCCTTAATGACTAGTATTTCGTCTCTCAGGGCCTTTTCAGCAGTTGCTCTGTCCATTCTAATAGCTTCATGAATTCGAAGGCCCTGGTGTCTTGCTAATTGAATCACTGTAGCAATCTCTTTTCTTCCTAAAGAGTGTGCAAGCTTCACCAACCCTTTATACTCTGAATTGGTGCATCTCCTGCTTATTCCCCCGAACCGTCGTCTTTCTAGTGAAAAATCGGCATTTCGTTGTGTCAGCTCTTTATTGTCGCTCAAATGATACCTAGTCTTAGGTATCTGGTTATGAAAGTAACGAATCGCTGCGAGATCCTGTTTAACAGCTGCAGCTGACTTGCCTTCATTTTGTCGTTCTATAACATAAGCGACAACGTGTTTATCTTGGAGGTTCCCTAGAGACTTTAGGTTGTAGTTATCAGCAACAAACCGACAAAATTGATCCATGTGATTGTAATATTGTCGTTGACTGGTTATCGATATCCCTTTTGAATGTTTTGCCACTTTATTCAGTTGCTCCATCAGGTTACGATAAACTCCTTTATTACTAATTTCAGAGTTTTGTTCTGCAAATTCCTTTAGCTTAACCGAAGGTTTGATCCAGCCTCTTTTGGCCAATCTCTCAACTCCTTTTCCTCAGATGAACAGACCTCACCTAGTAGCATTTCATCGCATTTTTACACGAGTTTTACTCGCTGACGCTTAGTTATACGATGAATACGTTGATATCAGGGAGACAGTAGCACGTTCCGTGCGACTGTCTATATGGGCGATTCTCACCCACATAGACAGTCGCGCGACAGTTTCAGCCTCGATATGTAGTTAACGTTTAGCATGTAGTTGCACAACTCCAAGCGTTGCTTGGCCATTACATTCTGTAATGGGGTGCGTTCCACTTGTACCAGCGTTTGCTAGAGTTTGGCGATATCACCAAACGAAGTGGGAGTGTGCCCGCAGGCATGACGTGCTTATTTGATTTCGCTGCTACGTCTTTGCAGCGCATGTTCCATAGATTTTTTCGTGTCCTACCACATAACAGGTCGTTGTTACCGAACAAGGTTGAAACAACTGCACCTAAAGTCTTCGCTGACCACTTTTTCTCTCTATATAAGGTCAACACCATCCAGCTTTTCTCTTCTCTCTATTGGCTGTTATGGATTTGAAATATATTAGTAAAAGGTGATTTTTGCACATAAAAAAGGAATTCTTGGATCACCTATAGTCCAGTTGAATTCCTTTAGTCACATATTATGTAGTTGTCCTGTGCTCCAGGATGTAACTCACAAATGGCTTAATAAACGAAAAAAGCGACCTTTTAGTCGATTTGTTTTCTAAAAGAAGACGCACTTCAATTAGGGTTCAAAATCGATCCAAAGATCGCTGTGTTTATTAGTTAAGCCCTGCTAACTCAGATGGAGTTGCAAAAAACAAGAAAATTATAAACTTTAATAAAATTATTATAACAAAGTTTATAATAAACAACAAAGAAAGATGATTACTTGTTGAAATAGAAGTAATCATCTTTTTATATAATATAGTTAACCCCAAAACTCAATTGAGGAGCTTTCCGTGTTGAACAGATAAGAATTAGATTTAATCTTGTTACAAAACAAAGTTGTCCGCGGTTTGAAGATTCGGTGGATAAAGAGCAAACTATTATGGTTATTACTATTTTGAAGCTTCATTTCTTCGAAGAAACGTTTATTCAAAGATAATGGATGTACAGTACATACTCAGGGTCCTGCTAACATTCCTTTAGAAAAAATAATGTTCAACTGGATAAGCTAACTCTGAGATTGTACCAATACTCTTTAAAGAGTATTAAAAATCAGAATGGTAAAAAAGCAACTTTGCCTGCTAGACTTTATTATTTTAAATACGATTTTTTGGAATTTGTCAGGTGTGAGGTTTTCCTCTCACTTCTCTCCTGAAATCTGAGGTAAACCTCACACCCCTAAAACCACAAAAAAATAGTCTTATCAACGCTTTAACTATTATCATTATTTTTTAATAATAATTCGATCTCTGTTTTACAATTCTATTTTTGTATTTTTCGTTAATGTCCTGAAGACTAAAAGGTTGCCATTGAGGCAACCAAACAACGTTTGAGTAATTCGAGAGATAACTAAAAAAAGGAACTTTGTTAAAAGTCCCTTTATTGAACAATATTAAGGTTATTTTGTTGCTGGTTTGGAAATAGCTGAAGCCGTTTGCTGTTGTGAAAGTATGTAACCAGGCGCAGCCTTTTCTAACTCTATAAAGTCGCAACAACGATCGTTTAATTTTGGCTGTTTGCCACTCCCTACTATTTTGTATAACTTATTAGCTTTTTTCTTAATAAGGTCCTCGTCTTTTCGTATGTGAATCATTTGTTTGGTCATTAAATTCCTGTAGTCTTCTTGTGGTTCCTTGTTGATGTCAATTCGTATTATGACTGATTCTGTAACTGGAATCATATTGTTTAGATTAATTAACCCCAACTTCCCACTATCCACTTTGTAGATATCAGGTTGCTTGTCTGACATTTTTTTATGTTTAGGCTTTGGTGAAGTTAAAGGAGCACAATATATATATCCATTTACTTCAAACAAAATACCCACAAATTTGCGATTTTTTGTTGGGTCAGTACTAACATTCTTATCTGTTTTTCTTAAGAAATCTAGATAGCTAGATTCTATCCCACACAACATCATACTATTTTTCTCCCCCTACCCTAAAAAAAATGGAGTGGCAATTGCCACTCCATTCGTATCTTTTTTAGTTCTCCACTTATACGGTAGGAGCTCTCCGACTTGTTTCATTTTCCACTTATACGGTAGGAACTCTCCGACTCTTTCCATTCTCCACTTATACGGTAGGAGCTCTCCGACTTTTTAATTCGCGAGGAATTAATTAACTTCACCCTTATTATACCATATCCGGCATAGTTGTAAAGTTACTTACTCTTATTATATTCGGTTCTCATGTATTAGATACGTTGAAATACCCAAAAACATTAGAAATAGCTATCTATATCGGATTGCGCAACCAATTGCAGAAGTCCTTCTTATTTTTCTATTCCCGATCTTGCACATCATATTCATGAAATTAGAAACCAACTCGAGCAGTTCCGAACCAAACGATACAATTCAAGGGTTTATGTTTATAATCATCATCTTATGAAAAGTAATGCATATTATGTTACAAAAGCAGGAGAAAGGGAAATACCATAGAAATAGTATTTATTATCATGTAAAAGTAAAAAAATCAAGGAAAGTCTATAAAATGTATGGTTTTCGACATCATTTTGTTGTATTGTTTAACCGGAATGTGTATAATCGTCTTGTATAGTCTTTTAAAGACTTGTAAAAAGTTGTTCAATAGTGTAAGTTATATGGCGTTTCAAAATATAAGTTGAGAAACTTATTTTTTATTGGTTGTTTATTGACACACAATTCTGAATACTTAATAATTCAAGAACATTGATCATGAATGTATAAGAATATTAATAATTAGAGAGAATAATTAAAAAAGACTACTTCCGGTTCCGACACCGAAAGTAGCCATCAAAGACCATAATTATTAACTAGCATTACCTTGTTGCTTGATTTCTTTCCTAACCTTACGCTTTTCACGCTCTTCGTTCCACACTTTACGAAGTTTGCTGATATTTTCCATTGCAACTTCCGACATTGCAAGGAGAATTTGCATGAAGAAGGAAAGACTCAGCCTTCCGAGTTTCTTAAATAAACTTGGAATGATTTTTAACATCCTCTTCAGCAAATCGTAAAACAACATCAATATCAATGCTATAACGAATGCGATTGCTGGGGCGAATGATAGAATTAAAGTAGTTATGACTTGGTTGTATCCTATGTGCATTAAGTAAAGACTTCCGCACCCAGTTATCATGGATGAAACACTGTAACTTCCTAAAAAACTAATAATAGTTTTTCGACTTATATTCATTTGTCATCCACCTCCAACTGCCCGCACCCGAAAGATTTCTCGGCGGCGTTAGAGTTCAACAAGAACCACTCTCCCTTTAGTTTTCGTTTATTTTCGTGTACTTTTCGACAAGATGTTATGTACAATGAAGTGAAAGTGAAATAAATACACTTATGTTTATAATAACATATTTTCGGTAGATTTTCAAGGTTCAGAAAACTCTACTTGTTCAAAAATTGCTATATATAATATTATATGCACCTTTTTTTCGAAAACCTATACTAAATGTAAGGTTTTTTATTTTTATCTCTATTAGTATTATTCCCACTTTGCTTTTGGCTAATAACACAATATTTAATCTTTGGAAATTCTTTGTATATTTAAGGTATCATAACTATCCCCATTAATCAATATATAGTATATATTTATATTCGAATACTATATATTGATTTGGTATGATGGTTTTCCTGAAGAAATAATAGATTAAGGGATATTATGCGGGAGGCTCTTTAATGAAAATCAAACAACCAGTATCCGATGTTAGCGCGGTAGAAATCTACAAATAAACAGGAACTGACCCAGAATTCCCCTTTAATTCGTATTTGCTTCTGTCTTTTTTATCCCCTAAGCATTTCTCTTCCGGCTTGTTCCATTCCATGTACCACAGCTTCTAATAATCTTAATCCTTATTGCTACGTTTGAATTTGTTGTTGGGATCAGGAATCTTAATAGTAATTCTTATGGAGGTAAATCGGTCTTTTGTACGAGAAATCTCTTCTTCCTCTTCTTTTATCTTTTGATTGTGCTTAAACTTTAACGGGTTGAGCCAATTGAGCTTGGTCAGTCGTTCTTGTGACTCTTCATTGGGGTACAGATAACATTTCGAAAAAATTGTACGTTAAGATAGAAACCTTTGATATAGTAGGGATGTTCCAATAACGATGGTTTTTGATAAGAGGTAAAAGGAGACCTTAATAGGTCCTTTTTTGTGCATTTTTAACTCCAAAACTTTTATCAAAAACTATATATCAAATAGGTACCTTTTTGATAAAATAGTAGTAGGCTTTGAACTAGGAGGGGCAACAAA